>NZ_JBWKJZ010000002.1:428446-428558 GCF_056431945.1 Streptomyces sp. NPDC045778 | reverse complement strand
ACGCCGGACGCGGGGCGGGACGCCGGACGCGGGGCGGGACGCCGGACGCGGGGCGGGACGCCGGACGCGGGGCGGGACGCCGGACGCGGGGCGGGACGCCGGACGCGGGGCG